>NZ_JBYTEB010000001.1:0-29180 GCF_058791955.1 Microbacterium sp. EB106-03-03-XG65 | reverse complement strand
GACGAAACGCGCGACGCTGCGGGGGCGGCGTCGATCCGCCGCGGTCTTCCGCGCACCCCCGGTGGTGAGCCTTGGCCCCCGGCGGGGGTCGTGGCGGCGCCGCGCGTCGGTGAGGGCGTTTCGTCTCGGTCGACTTCGTCGTCCTCGCTCAACGACCAGGGGGCCGCATCGGCTTCGTCGTCCTCGGTAGGGGAGCGGGAGGGGGCCGTATCGGCTTCGGTCGTTGAGCGAGCAGCGGAGCAGCGAGACGAAACGCGCGACGCTGCGGGGGCGGCGTCGATCCGCCGCGGTCTTCCGCGCACCCCCGGTGGTGAGCCTTGGCCCGCGGCGGGGGTCGTGGCGGCGTCGCGCGTCGGTGAGGGCGTTTCGTCTCGGTCGACTTCGTCGTCCTCGCTCAACGACCAGGGGGCCGCCTCGACTTCGTCGTCCTCGCTCGCCGACCGGGGGGCCGTATCGGCTTCGTCGTCCTCGCTCGCCGACCGGGGGGCCGTATCGGCTTCGGTCGTTGAGCGAGCAGCGGAGCAGCGAGACGAAACGCGCCACGACGCCGGAGCCACTACCGCCGCCGCCGCGCTCGTCGACGTCCGCGCGCCGCTCCGGCGTGAGCCCACAGCCTGGAACGGCACTGCACCGCGGCGGATCCCTGCGGTGCAGGCGACGTCCGACGCGGCATCCGCTCGCCGCCCCACCTGGACCCAGGCGATCGCGGGCCTGCTCGGAGCAGCGGCCCTCGGCATCCTGGCCGGCGCGGCCGTCGCCCTCGTGCGCACGCTGCTGAGCCTGCCGTTCATGCAGGACTTCCTCGTCGCGTTCCCCGGCGAGTACGAGCCGGCCGTGCACGTCGAGCCGGGCTTCGCGCCGTGGGTCAACTGGGCGCACTTCTTCAACGTGTTCCTGATGGTGCTGATCATCCGCTCGGGTCTGCGCATCCGCAGCGAGAAGCGCCCGACCGCGTTCTGGACACCCCGCAACAACCCCAAGGGGAAGGTCAGTCTGACGATCTGGTTCCACCAGGCTCTCGACGTGCTGTGGCTCGTCAACGGCGTGATCTTCGTGGTGCTGCTGTTCACGACGGGGCACTGGGCCCGCATCGTGCCGACCAGCTGGGAGGTCTTCCCGAACGCGCTGTCGGCGGCTCTGCAGTACGTCTCGTTCGACTGGCCGCACGAGAACGGCTGGAACAACTACAACGGCCTGCAGCAGATCGCCTACTTCACGACCGTGTTCCTCGCCGCTCCGCTGGCCGCGGTGACGGGTTTCCGCATGTCGGGCATGTGGCCGAAGAACGCCGGACGGCTGTCGAAGGCCTACCCGATCGAGTGGGCCCGCGCGGTGCACTTCCCGGTGATGCTCTACTTCGTCGCGTTCATCGTGGTGCACGTCGCGCTCGTCATGCTGACCGGGTTCCTGCGCAACCTGAATCACATGTACGCCGCGCAGGATGCCGTCACCTGGACGGGGTTCTGGGTGTTCGTCGCGTCGCTCGTGGTCATCGCCGCAGGCTGGGTCGCGGCGCGTCCGCTGGTGATCGCGCCCATCGCGAAGCTGTTCGGCAACGTCTCGGGTCGCTGATCCGCGGTGCTCTGCAGCCTCGCCTCGGGTGAGACCCGCGACATGCTGCGAGACCCACCTCCAGGAGGTGGGTCTCGCAATGAACGGCGGGTCTCGCGGAGCACTGCAGGCTCAGAGCACTGCAGGCTCAGCGCCCCCCGGGCTCAGCGGACGAAGCGGACTTCGGTCAGCGTCTCGCCGAGGAACGGCTCGGTGTGGCTGGCTCCGTCGAGCGCGAAGCCGTTGCGCGTGTAGAAGCGGTGCGCGCGGGGGTTGTCCTCGGCGACCCAGAGGTAAAGCGGCTCGTCGCTCTCGACCGCAGCGTCGAAGAGCTTCTGGCCGATGCCGGTGCCGTGGAACGCGTCGAGCAGGTAGATGAAGTAGAGCTCGCGCATCGACGGCGCGTCTTTGTCGCGGGCGGGACCGGACCCGACGAATCCGACGATCTCGCCGTCGACGAGAGCCGCCTTCATCGTGAAGTCGGGGCCCTGAGCCGCCCAGTGCGTCCACAGCTCGGCCATGCGGCGCGGCGACACCTTCTCGAGGGCGGCCTTGCTGATCAGGTGGTCGTAGGTCTCGTGCCAGCACTGCGCGTGCACGCGACCCAGGGCTTCCGCATCCACATCACGGACCGGACGGACGATGACTTCAGGCTGGGCTTCGGCGCTCATAGCGCGACTCTACGCGCGGCCATCGGGAACAGGAAATCGAGCGGATGCCGTCGCAGGCACCTTTCGAGCCGCTGGAGATGTCGAACAAAGAAATTCGGGTTTCGTGCGCCGAAGGCTACGATCGGATCTCGTGAACGTGATCTGGCGCACCCTGCTCGTGATCCTCTCTGCACGCCGTCGCGTGCGGCGCGGCAAGACACTCGACCCCGCGTCGGTGAGCTCGGTGACTCTGACCACCCTGCCGACGGACATCGACATCCTGCGCCACATGAACAACGGCCGGTATCTCTCGCTGTTCGATCTCGGTCGCTGGGATCTGCTGATCCGCACCGGGCTCTTCGACGCGATGAACGAGCGCGGCTGGTACGCGGTGGTGTCGAGCGAGACCATCACCTTCCGCAAGTCCCTGCAGCTGTGGCAGCGGTTCGAGGTGCAGTCGCGCTTCATCGGGCACGACGACAAGGCGGTGTTCCTCGAGCACCGCGCGGTCGTGCGTGGTGAGGTCTACGCGCGCGCGATCGTCAGATCGCGCATGCTGCGCCGCACCGGCGGCACCGTCAGCAACGAGGAGCTGTTCGCCGCAGTCGGCAAGCCCGAGGGCGTGCCCGAGATCGACGCATGGGTGCACGACTGGGCCGCGGCATCCGCTCTGCCTCCCACCCGCGCCGCCGCGCCGAGCGTGTGGAGCTGAACGTGACGGCTGCATGGGGGATCGATGCGCGTGAGCCCGTGCGCACGCTGCTGGTCGGATGCGGCAAGATCGGCATCCGCCTGGGTGAAGGTCTGATCGCGCGCGGTGGAGAGGTCGTCGCGATCCGTCGCACGGCGCACGGTCTGCCCGACGGGTTCGGCACGATCGCCGCCGACCTCGAGAAGCCGCTCGCTCAGCCGCTCTCCGAGTTCGACTCCGTGGTGATCACCCTGCCGCCGAGTCGCGCCGAGTCGGAGCGGGGCTCGATCTATCCGCTCGCGCTGCAGGCTCTCGCCGACGCGCTTCCCTCGGTGCCGTCGAGGGTCGTGTTCGTGTCGTCGACCCGGGTGTTCGAGGGGCGGCCGGGGCCCACACCGCTCACGGAGTCCGACGCCCCTTCGACGACCACCCCGGGAGGTGCGGCGCTCGTCGAAGGGGAGCGGCTGGCCCGCGAACTGCTGGGGGCCGTGGTCGTGCGGCCCGCGGGGATCTACGGACCAGGGCGCGAATCGGTCATCCGCCGGGTGCTCGCCGGAGACGCCGTGGACCACACGCGGCGAACGAACCGCATCCACGAGACCGATGTCGTGCGGCTTCTCGACGTGCTGCTGCGAGCATCCACGCCACCGGAGCTCGTGCACGGCGTCGACCGCGAGCCGGTGCCGCTCGGCGATGTCGTCGAGTTCATCGCGACGGAACTCGGCGTGGCGCCGCCGCCCGCTGTCGAGCCGGCAGTCGGCGGAGGCACCGTGCTCGACGGGAGCCTGCTGCTCGAGCTGGTCGGCGAGCTGCGGTACCCGACCTTCCGAGAGGGCTACGCCTCGCTGATCGCCGCCCGCTAGCGCCGACCCTCGGCCGCCCCCGGTCACCCTCGCCTGTGCTCGCGACGCGGGGGAGTGCAGCTCCCCGCCCGTCGCTCAACGGCATGCCTGCATCTCGGTTCTAGGCTGAGGCCATGGCAGACACGTCGCTCTCTGCGGATGCCGAATCCGCCCCTCTTGCGGACCAGGCTGTCGCGCTGGCTCGACGCTGGGTGATCGAGGCGGCGGCCGCCGATGTCGATCCGGCCGCCGAGCGTCTCGCCGGGGTTCTGCAGGACAGCAACGGACTTCCGTTCACCCTGGGCTTCGTCGACGGGGTCATGCGCCCCGAGAGCCTCGGCGCGGCGGCATCCCGACTTCACCGGATCGCGCCGATCGTGCCCGAGTTCCTGCCCTGGTACCTGCGGTCGGCGGTGCGGATCGGCGGCGGTGTCGCGCCGATCCTCCCGACACCGGTCGTGCCCATCGCCCGCAGGGTGCTGCGCGAGATGGTCGGGCATCTCGTGGTCGACGCGCGCCCCGCCAAGCTCGGCCCTGCGATCGCCGAGCTCCGCGAATCGGGATCCCGGCTCAATCTCAACCTGCTCGGCGAAGCGGTGCTCGGCGAGAGCGAGGCCCGCCGGAGACTCGACGGCATCCACGACCTCATCCGTCGGGCCGATGTCGACTACGTGTCGGTCAAGGTGTCGGCGATCATCAGCCACATCTCCATGTGGGCGTTCGATCAGATCGTCGACGAGGTCGTCGAGCGTCTGCTGCCCCTGTATCTGACGGCGGCCGGCGACGGCACCTTCATCAACCTCGACATGGAGGAGTATCGCGATCTCGACCTGACGATCGCCGTGTTCACGCGCATCCTCGAGGATCCGCGGCTGCAGGGGCTCGAGGCGGGGATCGTGCTGCAGGCGTATCTGCCCGATGCGCTGCCCGCACTGCAACAGCTCACCGCGTGGGCGCGGGAACGCGTGGAGCATGGGGGCGCGCCGATCAAGGTGCGTCTCGTCAAGGGCGCGAACCTCGCGATGGAGCGGGTCGAGGCGCGCATGCACGGCTGGTCGCAAGCGACCTACGACACCAAGCTCGACACCGACGCCAACTACCTGCGCTGCCTCGACTGGGCGCTGCGCCCCGAGAACCTCGAGGCGGTGCGCATCGGCATCGCCGGACACAATCTGTTCGGCATCGCGTATGCCTGGCTGCTCGCGAACGAACGCGGTGTCGCCACCGGCGCAGCGCCGGGGCAGCCGCTCGTGGAGTTCGAGATGCTGCTCGGCATGGCGCAGGGGCAGGTGCAGGCCGTCTCACGCGAGGTCGGCGAGGTGCTGCTGTACGTCCCGGTCGTGAACCCCGACGAGTTCGACGTCGCGATCAGCTATCTGGTGCGGCGTCTCGAAGAGAACGCCTCGTCCGACAACTTCCTGTCTGCGGCATTCCGCCTCGATCACGACGAGGCGCTCTTCGCCCGCGAACGCGATCGCTTCATCGATGCTCTGCGGCGCTCGACATCGCCGACCCTGCAGGTGGGACCGATGCGCACGCAGGATCGGCAGGCGCCCGTGCACGAGTCCCTGCGCGCCGTGCCGGTCGCGCCGGCGCCCGAAGAGGGCCTCACGCAGGCGGTGCTGGGGATCTCCCGCGGTTCGGAGGACTCGGGAGAGCCGTTCCTCGAGACCGCGGTCTACGCGCCGCGCGAGCTCGAACCGGATGCCGGCGGCACGCGCGGCGACGGGCGCGGCGCGCCGGGCTTCACCAACACGGCGGACACCGACCCCTCGCTCCCGGCCAACCGCGACTGGGCGCGCGAGATCCACGCCCGCATCGCCGAGTCCGACCTCGGCGCCGCGACGATCGACACGGCCCGAGTCGATGAGCTCTCGCACCTCGACGACACGATCACCCGGGTGCGCGACGCCGGAGCGCTGTGGGGTGCGCGCCCTGCGACCGAACGCGCCGAGGTGCTGCTGCGCGCCGCCGCCGCGCTCGAGGCCAGACGGGGCGAGCTGATCGAGGTCGCGGCATCCGAGACGGGCAAGGTCTTCTCCGAAGCCGACGTCGAGGTCAGCGAAGCGGTCGACTTCGCCCGCTACTACGCGGCCAAGGCGAGAGAGCTGGATGCTGTTGCGGGTGCGGTGTTCGAGCCCGCCCGTGTCACCGTGGTGACGCCGCCGTGGAACTTCCCCCTCGCGATCCCCGCCGGGGGAGTGCTCGCGGCGCTCGCCGCGGGCTCAGGCGTGGTCTTCAAGCCGGCGCCGCAGGCCCGCCGCTGTGCCGCCGTGATCGCCGAGACCCTCTGGCAGGCGGGCATCCCGCGCGACGTGCTCGCACTCGTCGACATCGAGGAGGGCGACCTCGGGCGCGCACTCATCTCGCACGAGGCGGTCGATCGCGTCATCCTCACCGGATCGTGGGAGACGGCGGCGCTCTTCCGGTCGTGGCGACCCGACCTGCCGCTGCTCGCCGAGACGAGCGGCAAGAACGCCATGATCATCACCCCGTCGGCAGACCTCGACCTCGCCGTGGCCGATCTCGTGCGCAGCGCGTTCGGGCATGCGGGGCAGAAGTGCTCCGCGGCCTCGCTCGCGATCCTGGTGGGACCCGTGGGGCGGTCGAAGCGGTTCGCCCGGCAGCTCGCGGATGCCACGCGCTCGCTGCACGTGGGCCCGCCCACCGATCCGCTCGCCGAGGTCGGACCGGTCATCGAGCGGCCGCAGGGCAAGCTCGCGTGGGCGCTCACCGAACTCGAGGGCGATGAGCGGTGGCTCATCGAACCCGCGGTGTCGGTCGACGATCCGAGTGGCAGGCTCTGGCGCCCCGGCATCCGCATCGGTGTGCAGCCCGGCTCCCGGTTCCATACCGAGGAGTTCTTCGGCCCGGTGCTCGGTGTCATGCACGCGCCCACGCTGGAACGCGCGATCGAGCTGCAGAATGCGGTGGCCTACGGGCTGACCGCCGGGCTCCATACGCAGGACCCCGCCGACCTGGCACTGTGGCTCGACACCGTGCAGG
This sequence comes from Microbacterium sp. EB106-03-03-XG65, assembly GCF_058791955.1. Taxonomy (NCBI): domain Bacteria; kingdom Bacillati; phylum Actinomycetota; class Actinomycetes; order Micrococcales; family Microbacteriaceae; genus Microbacterium; species Microbacterium sp. EB106-03-03-XG65. The sequence continues at coordinate 22,440 of NZ_JBYTEB010000001.1, read as the reverse complement.
CCGGCAACCTCTACGTGAACCGGGGCATCACGGGCGCGATCGTGCAGCGGCAGCCGTTCGGCGGATGGAAGCGATCGTCGGTCGGTCCGGGGGCGAAGGCCGGCGGCCCGAACTACCTCATCGGGCTGGGCGCCTGGCGATCGCAGGCGACAGGGCCGGTCTCGAGCACCCTGCACCTGCGAGGACTCGATTCGCGCATCACCGAGCTCATCGAGTCGGCTCAGCCCTCTCTCGGCTACGAAGCGTTCGAGTGGCTCAGGCGGTCGGCGCTGTCTGACGCGCTGGCATGGGACCGCGAGTTCGGTCAGGTGCGCGACGTCTCGCACCTGGGCGTCGAGCGCAATCTGTTCCGCTATCGGCCGGTGCCTGTCGAGATCAGGGCCACGGCGGATGCCGGCTGGCAGGAACTGCTGCGCGTCGTCGTCGCGGCCGTGCGTGCCGGGGCAGGCTTCGTTCTCTCGACCCCGGTGGGGCTGCCGCCCGAGGTGAGGCGCGCGCTGGGCGACGTGGGGGCCACGGTCTTCATGGAGAGTGACGACGAGTGGATCCAGCGGGTGCGTCGTCGTGCGGAATCGGCGGGAGTGCTCGACCCCCTTCGCGACGCTCCGACTCCCGATCGCGTGCGGCTCGTCGGCGCCCGCTCGTCGGTGGCGGCGCTGCACCGGGCGCTCGCGGTCGCCGTCGAGGGCGACCCCGACCTCGCGGTGTACGACGGCGAGGTCACCTCGGCCGGACGCATCGAGCTGCTGCCCTTCGTGCACGAGCAGGCCATCACGATCACCGCGCACCGCTACGGCAACCCGGATGACTGGAGCGCCGAGGTCATCTGACGGTGCGCGGAGCATCCGGGGTCTGGGGCGCGCGAGTCCGCGGCCGGGGTCTGGGGCGCGCGTGTCCGCGGCCGGTCTCGCGTGTCCCGGGGTTTCGCGCAGGGTGGTTTTCGCCCCTTTCGCCCCTTTCGCCCCTTTCGTGGCGAGCGGGGCCAGTTTCGCATCCCGGATCACCGATTCGGATGCGGAACTGGCCCCGCCCGAAACGGGGCGTGCGGAACTGGCCCCGCCCGAAACGGGGCGTGCGGAACTGGCCCCGCTGAAACGGGACAGGGGGGCATCGGCCGTGCGGCATCCGAGGGTGTAAAGAATTCTTGACACGACGGATGCCGCAGGCGTACCCTCATGTCAAGAATCTTTGACATGGGAGTCAGCATGGTCTACGAAGAGCGCAACGCCTGGGCAGGCCTCATCGTCGGCGCGCTCGTGATCGGCGGGTACATCGTCGTCATGCTGCAGCAGTCTGCCGACAGGCCCGTGACCGAGGTCGACTGGCTCGCGCCGATGCTCTGGACGATCGGCATCGGCATCGCGGCGACGATCGCCCTCAGTGTCGTGTGGGGCCTCATCGCCGGCGCGAGGGACCCCGACGGCGTCGGCAGGTCCGACGTGCGCGACCGCGACATCAGCCGCATGGGCAGCCGCGTCGAGCAGGCGTTCGTCGTGATCGCGGGGCTCGGGGTGATCGCGCTGTGCGCAGTGGGCGCCGATGTGTTCTGGATCGCCAACACCATGTTCGCGGGCTTCGCCGTCTCGGCGATCGTCGGGGGCATCGCCCGGGTCGTCGCCTATCGTCGGGGCCTCGTCTGATGGTCAAGCCCACACTCGTCTCCAACCGCATCCGCGCGCATCGCGAGGCCGCGGGGCTCACGCAGGCCGAGCTCGCGCGCAGCATCGGCGTCACTCGGCAGACACTCATCGCGATCGAGCAGGAGAAGTACTCTCCGTCGCTCGAGCTCGCCTTCCAGATCGCGCGGGCCTTCGGGGTCGGCCTGGACGATCTCTTCCAGTACCCCGAACCGACCGGGAAGGATGCCTGAGATGAGCGAGACGCGACCCGTGGACGGTGCGCCCGCCGGCTCGATGCCCGCGTGGCGACGGGAGACCTATGGCACGGCCGACGGCGTGCGGCTCGAGCAGATCGCCGTGCCGGTGCCGCGGCGCGGCGAGGTGCTGCTGCGCGTGCATGCCACCGCGCTGAATGCCGGAGACGTGCGGCTGATGCTCGGAGACCCCCTGTTGGTGCGGCCCGTGTTCGGCCTCACCCGGCCCCGGCATCCGGTGCGCGGGATGGATGTGGCGGGAGAGGTGGTCGCCACGGGCCAGGCCGTCATCGGCGCCGAGGTCGGCGAAACGGTCGTGGGCGAGCTCGTCGGCGGCGGAGGCCTCGCCGAATACGCCACGGTGGCGGCATCACGGCTCGTGCCGATCCGTCCGGGGGTGAGCGCGGTGGCCGCCGCGACGCTGCCGATCGCCGGCGGCACGGCCTGGCAGGCCCTCGACCTCGCCGGTGTGGGCCTGGGTGACGGCCCGGCCGCGCGGGAGCGGGAGCGGGTAAAGCGGGAGCGGGAGCGGGTACTCGTGATCGGAGCATCCGGCGGTGTCGGCACGTTCGTCGTGCAGCTCGCCGCGCTGCGGGGAGCGGAGGTCTGGGCGACCTGCGGCGAGCGCAACGTGCCGCTGGTCGAGCACCTCGGCGCGGCGCACACGCTCGACCATCGGCGCTCACCGCTGTCGGAGCTGCCGGCGTCGCATTTCGACGCGGTGATCGACATCGCCGGCGGCGTCGACCTCCGTGAGCTGCAGAGGCTGCTCGTGCCCGGCGGCTCGGCGGTGCTCGTGGCGGGCAACGGCGGTCACGTGCTCGGACCGGTGCCGCGGATGCTCGAGGCGGTCTACCGCTCGATCGGGTCGACGCGGCGCATCCGCCCTCTCGCGGCGACCCCGCGCCCCGAGGTGACCGCCAGGCTGCTCGATCTCGTCGCCGATGGCCGCGTCACTCCGGTGATCGAACGCGAGTACGGCTTCGACGAGGCATCCGCCGCACTCCTGCACCTCGAGGCGGGGCACACCGTGGGCAAGCTCGTCGTGCACGCCGCCTTCGAATAGCGCACTGTGCAGATTCCGCCACCCGAAAACTGCACAGTGGGCGATTCGAAGCGGGCGGGGGCGCTCTGGCGGCGTGCAGGCAGCGGATGACAGAATGGATGCCGGCGTGCTCGAGTCGCATCTTCCCCGGCCTCCGCTCTCGATGAGCGAACCGGGTCGAAGGACCGCCGGGCCCCTGGACAGCGTCCGCCGCGTCCCGTTCGAGGAGCCCCATGACTGTCGAAACCACTGCGCCGGCATCCGAGACCGCAGCCCCGGTCCGCACCGCACACCACCGTCGCTACCTGATGTGCACGCCGTCGCATTTCACGGTGAACTACTCGATCAACCCGTGGATGGAGCCGTCGAAGCCCACCGACACCGCCCGGGCGGTCGAGCAGTGGCAGAAGCTGCACGACCTGTACCTCGAGCTCGGCCATGAGGTCGAGCTGATCGAACCGCTCGCCGGCTACCCCGACATGGTCTACACGGCGAACGGCGGGTTCCTCATCGACGGCCGCGCCTACGTGCCGAAGTTCCGCTTCGTCGAGCGTCAGGGCGAGGCGCCTGCGTTCGCCGACTGGTTCCGCGCGGCGGGCTACGACACCGTGATCCCCGAAGAGGTCAACGAGGGCGAGGGCGACTTCCTGCTCGTCGGCGATGTGATCCTCGCCGGCACGGGCTTCCGTTCCACCGGCGACAGCCATCGCGAGGTCGGTGAGGTCTTCGGCCGCGAGGTCGTGTCGCTGAACCTGGTGGACCCGCGGTTCTACCATCTCGACACCGCCATCGCGGTGCTCGACCCCGTGCAGGGTGTCGAGAACGGCGGCCCCGAGCGCGCGAACATCGCCTACCTGCCGGGTGCCTTCGACGACGCCAGCCGCGCGATCCTCGAGGAGCGCTTCCCCGACGCGATCCTCGTCTCGGACGAGGACGGCTCGGTCTTCGGGCTGAACTCGGCGAGCGACGGCTACAACGTGGTCATCTCTCCCCGCGCGAAGGGCTTCGAGAAGCAGCTGCGTGAGCGCGGCTACAACCCGATCATGGTCGACCTCTCCGAGCTGCTGCTCGGCGGTGGCGGCATCAAGTGCTGCACCCTCGAACTGCGCGGTGCGGCATGACCGCCGTCGATCCCGTCGTGAGCACCGAGTCCGGAACAGAGCCGCACGTCGCGCACAACTACCACCCGCTGCCGGTCACGATCGCCCGCGCCGAGGGAGCATGGGTGACGGATGTCGAGGGCAAGCGCTACCTCGACCTGCTCGCCGCCTACTCGGCCGTGAACTTCGGTCACCGGCATCCCGCGATCGTCGCCGCGCTGACCGAGCAGCTCGGCAGGGTCGCCCTCACGAGCCGCGCGTTCATGAGCGACCGGCTCGAACCCTTCGCGGCCGCGCTCGCCGGCCTCGCCGGCAAAGACATGGTCCTGCCGATGAACACGGGTGCCGAGGCCGTCGAGACCGGCATCAAGGTCGCGCGTGCGTGGGGCTACCGGGTCAAGGGCATCGCCGAGGGACGGGCGCGCATCATCGTCGCGGCCGGCAACTTCCACGGCCGCACCACCACGATCGTCAGCTTCAGCGACGATCCCGAGGCGAAGGCGGACTTCGGTCCGTATATGCCGGGTTTCGACGTCGTGCCCTACGGTGATGCGGATGCCGTCGCGGCAGCCATCACCGACGACACCGCCGCCGTGCTGATCGAGCCGATCCAGGGCGAGGGTGGAGTGGTGATCCCGCCGGAGGGGTACCTGCGCCGCATCCGCGAGGTGTGCGACGAGAAGAACGTGCTGTTCATCGCCGACGAGATCCAGTCGGGACTCGGCCGGGTGGGTGAGACGTTCGCGTGCGATCGCGAGGGCGTCGTGCCCGACCTGTATCTGCTGGGCAAGGCACTGGGTGGCGGCATCCTGCCGGTCTCGGCCGTGGTCGGCGATGCCGATGTGCTCGGGGTGATCCGCCCGGGCGAGCACGGATCGACGTTCGGCGGCAACCCGCTGGCCGCAGCGGTCGGATTGCGTGTGGTCGAGATGCTCGAGTCGGGAGAGTTCCAGGAGCGCGCCCGTGCGCTGGGCGAGCACCTGGCGGCAGCCCTCGCGCCGCTTCTCGGTCACGGCGTCACCGAGATCCGCATCGCCGGACTCTGGGCGGGCGTCGACATCGATCCCGCCAGGGGCACGGGTCGCGAGATCGCCGAGAAGCTCCTCGACCGTGGGGTCCTGGTCAAGGACACGCACGGCCAGACCATCCGCATCGCGCCGCCGATCGTGATCCGCGCGACGGAACTCGACTGGGCCGTCGAGCAGCTGAAGCTGGTGCTCGGGGCCTGATCGCCCTCACGTGCCCCCGCGCAGGCCGAGCCGGACACGACGAAAGGCGATCCGCATCCAGGTCGCACGGACCTCTCTGCGGATCGCCCCCGATCCTCCGATCGTCACGACCGAGCGCACCACCCAGCCCCCCTGGGGTTCTGGCGCTCTCGGCGTCTCAGGCCGGAGTGTCGTCCGGGTCGAGGGTGCGCAGCGTGTCCTTCTCGACGTCCGTGTCGGCGGTCAGCTGCTCCTCGGTGTTCTCATCGCCGCCGAGCGCGGCGTCGCGGTCAGGGCTCGCATCGCCCTGGATCGCGCCGTGCGGAGACTCTCCGTGAGAGCTGTCGCCCTGCAGTGCACCGCCCTGCGTCGCACCCTGGGGGTCGCCTTCGCCGGCATCGCCCTGAATCGCGCCGCGCGGGGACTCACCGTACGAGCTGTCGCCCTGCAGTGCACCGCCCTGGGCAGCACCCTGGGCGTTGCCCTCGAGCTCGTCGGCTTCGGAACCAGTGCCATCGGGTGAACCCGAGCCGTCCTGGCCGTCGGGTGCGGTGTTGTGCTCGGGGATGACGTCGGGGGAGCCCTCGGCAGGCTCCTCGGGGTGAGGGGTGCGTCCTGTGTTCTCGTCCATGAGCGGAACGCTACGCGCGCTCGCGGAATCAGCCCAGGGAGTTGACAAACCGTCCGTCGCGGGTTCCATGCCGCATATGCCGCATCTCGGCCGCAGCTCGGGCGCGGCGGAGGCGAGCTCAGTCGCTCTTGGTCGTGCGGATGGGCGTCGTGGCCGACTTCTCGGTGTACTCGACGGGTTCCGCGGCGCGTGCGGCTTCGGCATCCGCTCTCTCGACGACATCGAGCGGCCGGGTCTCGTCGAGCGTCATCAGGAAGCGGCTGTTCTCGGCACGGCGCAGACGACCCGAGGTGAAGACCCAGGTGGCGCCGATCGCGCAGGCGACGAATCCGGCGGTGCCGCCGAGCATGATCGCGCTGCGGGGGCCGAACGTGTCGGCGACCCACCCCGCGATGGGGGCGCCCACCGGCGTCGACCCCATGATGACCGCCATGTAGAGCGCCAGCACCCGCCCGCGCAGAGCAGGTGTCGTGGTCATCTGCACATAGCCGTTCGCGGTCGTCAGCAGAGTCACGATCATGAATCCGGTGAAGGTCAGGGTGACGGCATAGCTGATGTACGTCGGCATCGCCGCCGACACGAAGGCCGCGACGCCGAACCCTCCGGCGGCGAGGATCACGACCCGCACCCGCGCGCGGTCGCGGCGCGCGGCGAGCAGCGCGCCCGCGAGAGATCCGATCGCGAGCACCGAGCTGAGGATGCCGTAGCCGTCTGCCCCCGCGCCGAACTCGAGGGCCATTGTCGAGGCGAAGATCGGGAAGTTCATGCCGAACGCGCCGATCAGGAAGACCGTCACGAAGACGACGCGCAGGTCGCTGCGCCCCCACACGTACCGGAATCCCTCGGCGAGCCCGCCGGGGCGGCGGTTCTTCGGCCGCGGCGCGAGCTGGCCGGTGCGCAGCATCAGGAGCGCGATCAGCATGGCGAGGAATGTCGCGGCGTTCGCGATGAACACCCAGCCCGAGCCGATCGCGACGATCAGCAGGCCGCCGACGGCGGGACCGATCATGCGGGCGAGGTTGAAGGATGCGGAGTTGAGCGCGACCGCGTTCGAGGTGTCGCCCGACGACACCATGTCCGAGACGAACGCCTGTCGTGCGGGGGCGTCGAAGGCGTTGACGACGCCGAAGGCCGCGGCGAAGCAGAACATCATCGGCAGCGTCATGACGTCGTTCAGCAGCAGCACGCCCACAGCGATCGCGAGCAGCAGCAGCGCGCTCTGGGTGGCGAGCAGGATGCGGCGCCGCTCGAAGCGATCCGCCACCCATCCGGTCAGGCTCACCAGCACGAGAGGGGGGCCGAACTGCAGCGCCATCGTGACGCCCATGGCCGCGGCGTCGTTGTCGGTTAGCTCGGTGAGCACGACCCAGTCCTGGGCGGTGGCCTGCATCCACCCGCCGATGTTCGAGACGAGGGCGCCCGCGAACCAGATGCGGTAGTTGATGTTCGCGAACGAACGGAACATGGCGCTCATCGCTCGACCACCTTGCGCATCAGATCGCTCGCTTTGCGCAGCGTCGCGAGCTCCTGCTCGGTGAAGTCGAGCTCGCCGAGCATCGTGGCGAGCGCGTCATCGCGCCGCTGGATGGTCTCGGCCACGATGGCCGTGCCGGCATCCGTGATGTCGACCTGCACTCGCCGCCTGTCTTCGGCATCGGGTGTGCGCACGACCAGGCCCTGCTCTTCGAGGCCGTTGATCATGTTGGTCATCGACGGCGCCGTGACGCGCTCGCGCTCGGCGAGAGAGGTGATCGTGCGACGCCCGTGCATGCGCAGGGTGGCGAGAACGGCGAGCTGGGCGTCGCTCATCGCGTCGACGGCACGGACGCAGCGGAGGCGTCGAGCGAGCCGGAAAGTGGCCATGCGCAGGTCTGTCGCGGTGAGCTGGAGGGATTCATCGGAAGCAGACATTACTTAGCCAGTCTAAGTATTCGGGCTGCGGAAGGAAAGCGCGTGTCCGATCGGCGGTCGCTGACAGGCCAGAATGGACGGATGACCCGACCCGTCGCCCTCGAGCTCGCCGTGCAGGACCCCACCGGAGTCCGCATCGCCGGAGCAGTCGGCGCCGCGCGCGTCGAACTCGCACAGGCCCTCGCGCTCGGGGGGCTCACTCCGTCGCCCGCCACGCTCGACCTCTCGATCGACGCGGCCCGCGCGGTGGGGGTCGAGGTGCATGTGCTCGTGCGGCCCCGGCCGGGCGGTTTCGTCTACTCCGCCGACGAGATCGCGATCTCCGAGAGCGACGTCCGTCGCGCGATCGAGGCCGGCGCCGACGGCGTGGTGATCGGGGCGCTGGGGGCCGACGGGCTGCTCGACATCCCCGCGATGCGCCGCTTGCGCGATGCTGCCGGAGGAGCCTCGGTCACTCTGCACCGCGCGATCGACGTCACGGTCGATCCTCTCGCCACTCTTGCCACCGCGCGCTCGCTCGGCCTGCGCCGCGTTCTCACCTCGGGGGGAGCGTCGGCAGCGATCGACGGGCTCGACACGCTGCGTGCCCTCGTCGCCGAGGCAGCGGGCGAGATCGAGGTCATGGCGGGCAGTGGAGTGGATGCCGACAGCGCCCGCGCCCTCGCTGATGCCGGCGTCGACGCGCTGCACTTCTCGGCCAAGCGCACGGTGCGCGAGCCCGAGGGGCAGGTGCGCGACGGCGTGCGCATGGGCTCTGCGGCCGACGGCGTCGGGGGCTACGAGGTCACCGACCTCGAAATCGCACAGTCGGTGGTCGACGCGCTGCTGCGCTGATGCCCGGCGATGCCGAGCGCTGGAGCGGCGCGGCCGGTCGTCAGTAGGGTGGGGGCGTGACGGATACTCGCGAGTTCACGGACGCCCACGGCATCGCCATCGTCTACGACGTGCACCCCGCAGCGGGTGATGCGCGAGGGGTCGTGCAGCTGCTGCACGGAGTGGGAGAGCACGCGGGGCGGTACCCGAAGCTGATCGGCGCTCTCAACGAGGCGGGCTTCACGGTGTACGCCGACGACCACCGCGGTCACGGCCGCACCGGCATCCGCCAGCACGGCGGCCCCGCGGGTCTCGGCCGGCTCGGCAAGGGCGGACTCCGTGCGGCAGAGGCAGCGGTCTGGCAGCTCACCGGCATCATCAAAGACGAGCATCCCGACCTGCCCCTGGTGCTGCTCGGCCATTCCTGGGGGTCCTTCCTCGCGCAGATGCTCGTGAACGACCATCCCGAGGCGTGGGATGCCGTGATCCTCTCGGGGTCGGCACTGCGGATGCCGGGGTCGCTCAACGCCGCGCCGCTGAATGCCCGCTGGGCGGGACCCGAGGCGACCGGCCTGGAGTGGCTCAGCCGCGACCCGGCCGTGTGGACCCAGTTCGACGAGGACCCGCTGACCACCGACGTACCGCTGCTGAAGCTGTTCGGTCCTGTCGAGGCGGCCAAGCTCTATGGCCGGCCGCGTAAGAACCTCGGTCGGGACATCCCGATGCTGCTGCTCGTCGGTCGTGACGACCCGGTCGGCGGCCCGCGCAGCGTGCACCGGCTCGCAGACGAGTACCGCACCCGGTCGGGGCTCACCGACATCACGACGCTGGTGTATCCGGATGCCCGTCACGAGATCTTCAACGAGATCCAGCAGGACGAGGTCAGGGCCGACATCCTCGCGTGGCTGGACTCGCACGTCCCCGCGCGCTGAGGGACCTCGTTTCGTCTCGGTCGGCTTCCGCCGTCCTCGCTCAACGACCGGGGGTCTCGCGCGTCCGCATGTTACGCCCGATGAACGCGCGTGACAGCGGGTGAATCCGCGTGACGTCATCTCGGCATACAGCTCTCCTGTCCGCATAGATTCGCGGCGAGAGGGAGGTGCGAGGTGGGATTCGAAGACGACTGGCGTGCATGGCACGAGTCGAGGGAGCGCTATGCCGGAGCCGAGTACGGCCCTGCCGCGCTCGAGTCGACCAACTGGCTCATCACGGAACCCGCGGCGGTAGAGGGCGTGCCGGGGCTCTGGGCTCGGACGGTCGACGGTGCGATCCGCGGCAGCGACCTCGGGGCAGGCGGATCGGTGGTCACGCTGCGCGGCTCCGAGACCCTGAGGCTCGGCCGGCGCGAGCTGCGCGTCTTCGACAGGAGGGGCTCGGTGGCGCTGCGGGTGTTCAATCCCCGGCGGCGAGAGCGAGAGCACTTCAGCGCGATCGACGCGTATCCGCCGCGGCAGGGCTGGCGGATCCCGGCATCCTTCGAGCCGACCCCCGGTGAGACGATCACGGTCACCGCGATCGACGGGCAGGTCACCGAGTCCGAGCTCGCCGGGCGCCTGCATTTCGCACTCGACGGCGTCGCACTCACGCTGCACGCGACCCGCACCCCTCAGGGAGGTCTCACCGCGGTGTTCGCCGACGGGACGAACGGCGTCGAGACCTACCGCTTCCGGTTCCTCCCGATCGACGAGCCCGAGGCCGACGGATCCGCCGTCATCGACTTCAACCGCGCCTACCTCCCTCCGTGCGCCTTCTCGGATCAGTACCTCTGCCCGCAGCCGCCCACGGGCAACCGGTACTCGCTGCCCATCCGAGCCGGCGAGCGCGCCGTCGTCTTCGGCGGGTGAGCCGGGGATCATCCGCCGTCAGGGATGCCGCGCGCCTTAAGCTGTAACCGTGCACGGTGAATACAAGGTTCCAGGAGGAAAGCTCGTCGTCGTCGACCTCGACGTCGAAGACGGCAGGATCGCCCGCTTCCGGCTCGCCGGCGACTTCTTCCTCGAGCCCGACACGGCCCTCGCTGACATCGATGCGGCGGTCACCGGGCTGCCGGTCGAATCCGATGCCACGGCCATCGCCTCCGCGGTGCGCGAGGCCCTCCCGGAGGGTGCGCAGCTGCTCGGGTTCACTCCCGAGGCGGTCGGCACCGCGGTGCGTCGCGCGCTCGTGACCGCCCCGGGCTGGAACGACTTCGACTGGGAGATCCTGCACGAGAAGGCGGTCTCTCCCCGCATGAACCTGGCGCTCGACGAGGTTCTCACCGCTCGCGTGGGCGAGGGCCGCCGTCGCCCCACTCTGCGCATCTGGGAATGGGACCAGTCGGCCGTGGTCATCGGCTCGTTCCAGTCGTACCGCAACGAGGTCGATCCCGAGGGTGCCGCCCGTCACGGCTTCGACGTCGTGCGCCGCATCTCGGGCGGTGGCGCGATGCTCATGGCTGCCGGGCAGATCATCACCTACTCGCTGTACGTTCCGGCATCCCTCGTGCAGGGCATGACCTTCGCCGACTCCTATGCGTTCCTCGACGACTGGGTGCTGCAGGCGCTGCGCTCGCTCGGCATCGACGCGATCTATCAGCCGCTCAACGACATCGCGAGCTCGTCGGGGAAGATCGGCGGTGCGGCGCAGAAGCGCCTCGCCAACGGGGGAGTGCTGCATCACGCCACACTCTCGTACGACATCGACGGTCAGACCATGACCGAGGTGCTGCGCATCGGCCGCGAGAAGCTCAGCGACAAGGGCACGACGTCGGCCGCGAAGCGGGTGGATCCGCTGCGCAGCCAGACCGGTCTGTCACGCGCCGAGATCATCGAGCGCTTCAAGGACACGTTCCGCTCGCTCACCTCGGCGGAGGACGGCACGATCGCCGCCGACGAGTACGCCGATGCCGAGGCGCTGGTGGAGTCGAAGTTCGCCACCGACGCATGGCTGCACCGGGTTCCGTGATCGACGACCCGGGGGCTCTCGTCCCCGGCTCCGTCTCGATCATCCAGGGCGACAACCTCGCCGTCGCAGCGACTCTGCCCTCGGCATCCTTCACTCTCGTGTACCTCGACCCGCCCTTCAACACGGGCCGGGCGCAGGAGCGACAGGTGGTCACGGCGCGGCGCACGTCGCCGACGACTCTGCGAGAGGATGCCGAGGGCATCCCGATCATGGGGGCTGCTGAGCCCGCGGTCGCGGCACCTGCCGCCGAGGTCCGGCACGGGTTCCACGGCCACCAGTACGAGCGGGTGCGCGGGATGCTGCGCACGTACGACGACCGCTTCGACGACTACGGGGCGTTCCTGATGCCGCGGCTCGAAGAGGCGTGGCGACTGCTCGCCGACGACGGCACGCTCTACCTGCACCTCGACTACCGCGAAGCGCACTACGCCAAGGTCATGCTCGATGCGGTGTTCGGCAGAGACTGCTTCCTGAACGAGCTGATCTGGGCGTACGACTACGGTGCGAAGTCGCGGCGCCGATGGCCCACCAAGCACGACACGATCCTCGTCTACGTCAAGAACCCGCGCGAGTACGTGTTCAACAGTGATGACGTCGACCGCGAGCCGTACATGGCCCCAGGTCTCGTCACCGCAGAGAAGGCCGCTCGCGGCAAGCTCCCCACTGATGTGTGGTGGCACACGATCGTGCCGACGACGGGTCGCGAGAAGACCGGGTATCCGACGCAGAAGCCCGAGGGGATCCTGAGGCGCATCGTGACCGCCTCGAGTCGTCCCGGCGATCGGGTGCTCGACCTCTTCGCCGGAAGCGGCACGACCGGAGCGGTCGCCTCGGCGCTCGGGCGGGAAGCCGTGCTCGTCGACGACAATCCCGAGGCCGTGCGCGTCATGACCGAGCGGCTGCCGCACGCGGCGGTCACGGCGCTCAGCCGGTAGCCCTCAGCTTCGAGGTCTAGCCGGCGTCGTCGACCCACCCGCGAATGTCGGATGCTCGGGGTAGCCTCCCGGTATGACCGGTTATACTCTTGCCATGAAGACGGCAATCTCGGTGCCCGACGGCGACTTCGCTCGCTTCGAACGGGTGGCCGCGCGGCACGGCATGAACCGGTCGGAGTTCTTCCAGCTCGCCGGACGACGTCTGGCCGACGAGCTGGAAGGCTCGTCGGACCTGACACGCATCGCGAACCAGATCTTGGCGCAGGCTGAGATCGGCCCCGACGACACGGTGTTCGTGCGTGGCAATGAGCAGCGGCTGCGCGAGAGCACCGACTGGTGATCCGCCGGGGTGACATCGTCTGGGTCGACTTCGGGATTCCGCGAGGCTCGGAACCGGCGAAGGTTCGACCGGCCGTCGTGGTGCAGGAGGACTGGCTGCTCGACACGAGCATCAATACCGTCCTGGTCGTCCCGTTGACTTCGAACACCGCTCTCGAGGGGTTTCCCGGCAACGTGCTGGTTCCGGCCGCCGCGTCGGGGCTCGATCGTGACTCGGTGGCGAATGTCGGTCAGATCGGTCCGGTCACCCGAGAGTTCGTCGACACCTATCCGGCCGGCCATCTCGCGCCTTATCTGATGGCGCAGATCGGCACCGGCATCCGTCTCGTTCTGGGAGTCTGAGCAACATGACCGAGTACGTCGAGGTGCAGACCGCTGCGGGGCGGGTTCGCGGGCGCTGGCGCCCGACCACGGGAGGGCGAGGCGCTGCGCGATCGGCGGCGTTCCTCGGCATCCCGTTCGCGGAGGCTCCGATCGGCGATCTGCGATTCCAGGCTCCGGTGCCGAAGGCGCCCTGGGACGGCGTGCTCGACGCGCTCGAGTTCGCCGCCACCGCGCAGCGCGGGGACCCCGGCGTGACGCTGATCCCCGAGCCGAGCGTCGAGGGCGACTCGACCCTGAACGTCAACGTCTTCACTCCCGACCCCACGGCATCCGGTCTCCCCGTGCTGGTCTGGATCCACGGCGGCGGATACTTCGCGGGCAGCCCGGCGAGCCCTTGGTACGACGGTCGCAATTTCAACCGCGACGGCGTGGTCACCGTGTCGATCTCGTACCGCCTCGGCTTCGACGGCTTCGGCTGGATCGAGGACGCCCCGTCGAACCGGGGAGTGCGCGACTGGCTGCTGGCCCTCGAATGGGTGCAGCAGAACATCGCCGCGTTCGGCGGAGACCCCGCGCGGGTGACGATCGCCGGGCAGTCTGCGGGCGGCGGGGCCGTGCTCACGCTGCTCGGAATGGAGAAGGCCCAGCACCTGTTCCACGGGGTCTATGCGATCTCGGGCGCGCTCGGCGATGTCGCCGCGCCGCGGGCCGAGGCGTTCGCGCGAGCGCTCGCCGCAGCGGCGGGCGTCGACCCGACAGTGGCCGGTCTCTCGACCGTGAGTGAGGAGCGTCTGCTCGCCCTGCAGAAGAAGGCGACCCAGCTCGGTCCGTCATCGATGACCACGATGATCGATGAGGGCCTTCCGCTGGGACCTGCGATCGACGGTGACCTTCTCACGCGACCGACGGGCGAGTCGCTGCGTGCCGGGTTAGGCGCCGACAAGCCGCTCGTGATCGGTGCGGCCGACGACGAGTTCACGATGGCCTTCACCGGCAGCGCCGCGCGGGCGCTGCGCTGGGTGCCGCAGGGGGTGCTCCTGAACCGGCTCGGCCTGCGCAGGAGCATCCGTGCCGAGTACCTGGCCGCGAACGCCGACGTCGCTCGTCTCGGTAAGGCCCGTCTCGCCGGTCGCGTGCTCACCGACCGGATGTTCCGCGCCGGTGTGCTCCGGATCGCGGCCGCCCGAGGCGACGCCCCCACCTGGCTCTACCGGTTCTCGTGGCCCTCGGGACGCTTCGGCTTCGCGGAGCACTGCCTCGACGTGCCCTTCTTCTTCGACTGCCTCGACGGTCCGTCGATGGACGCCCTCGCCGGGCCGAATCCGCCGCAGGAACTCGCCGACGAACTGCACGGCGCCGCCGTCGCATTCCTCACCGCCGGCGACCCCGGGTGGCCGAGGCACGAGGGGGACGCCGGTGTCGTGCGGGTCTACGACCGGCCCACGCGTGACGTCGCCGATGCCTATGCCTCGGTGCGCGCGCTGGTCTGAAGCCCCACTGTCCCCTTCCCTGTCCCCTCCTCTTCCCCTCCCCTTCCCCCTCCTCCTCCCCTCCCCTTCTCCTCCTCTTCTCCTCCTCTTCTTCTCAGTTGGCACCTGTTGTCGGAATGATCCACGAATAGCGACAACAGGTGCCCAACACTGCGTGGCCCCACACCGGCGCACTCTTCGTGCACAGTCGGCCGATGCGATGAGTCGTCCACATCGGGCGGTGCGCCCGCACTGCAGACAGGTCGGATGCCGGCAGCATCGCATCGTGTCGCGTCGTCCCACGCCCCTGCCCGCCTCACTCGGGCGCGCGTTCACGCCCGAGCAGGCGCGAGCGGCCGGAGTGAGTGCACGCCGACTCCGCGCGCAGGACCTCGAGCACCTCCACCGTGGGCTGATGGTCGTCACCCCGGATGCCGTGGGCGATCGGATGCAGGCAGAAGATGTGGATGCGCCGTTGGCCCGCGACCGAGCTCAGCGCCGGGAGATGCGGCGTCGGGCCGAGCTGTACCGCCCCCTCATGGTGCGTCATGCGTTCTTCGTCGGACGTACCGCAGCGGGTTTCTGGGAGCTGCCGGTCGACTGCTCGGGCGAACTCGAAGTGGGGGTCGTCGCTCCGCATCGTGCTCCGCGACGGTCGCTCATCGTGGGACGCCAGATCGCCGCGACGCTCGTGTCGGTGCAGCAGCTCGACGGTTTCGCGGTAGCGAGTCCGGCATCCACCTGGGCGATGCTCGCGACGGATCTGTCCGTGCGCGAACTCGTACAGGTCGGCGACGCGCTCGTGCGCGTCCCCCGCGACCATCTTGCTCGGCTCAGACGAGACCGAAGACTATGTTCCATCGAGCAGTTGCGCACCGCGATCGACGCAGGACGGCGGCACGGCGCAGCGCGACTCCGAGAAGCGCTCGAGGCGATCCGTGTGGGGAGTGCGTCGCCGCTGGAGACTGACTGCCGCCTCGACGCAGCGAGAGAAGGTCTCCCCGAACCGACGCTCGATGTCGAGATCCGCGATGCCCGAGGTCACCTCCTTGGAATAACAGAGATCGCCTACCCCGAGTTCAAAGTGCTCGTCGAGGTCGAGGGTGATCATCACCGCACGTCACGTCAGCAGTGGAACCGCGACATCGAGAAGTACGCGGCCTATGCGATTGAGGGGTACGAGGTCGTTCGTCTCACCTCCGGCCACATTCGTGGAGCGCATCCGACGGCGGCCGGACTCATCCGCGACGCGCTGTTGCGCCGTGGCTGGCGACCCTGACGACGCCCCGATGCTGAGTTGGCACCTGTTGTCGCTATTCGCGCTGGAATCCGGCAACAGGTGCCACATGAACCACTCGGGGGGGAGTGAGGTGCCACATGAACCGATCCCGAGAGGGCCCCGCAGCACCGCAGGGTATCAGGCGACGTAGATCTTGCGCAGCGTCTCGGTGACGGTCCACACCGTGCGCTGGCCTGCGGACAGCCGAACGACCGACCCCTGTCGACCTCGATCGCGGGCAGCGCCGGCTCGACGAACTCGATCCGGGCGTGACCTGCCAGCACCACGAAGACCTCGTCGACCTCGGTGTCGGATGCCGTGCCCGGCGTCATCTCCCAGATGCCGACCTCGACCTCACCGAGCGTCGCCACGGCATGCACCGCCGTCGTCGGGTGACCGCTGATCACATCCTCCGCAGGCAGCGGCGTGTGCTCAAGCGGCAGCGCGACAGCATCCACAGCCGCTCCCGCCCCCAGCTCGCTCACGAGTCGAAGCCCATGCCGACGGCATCCAGCGTCTTGAGGAACAGATTGCGGCGGCCCTCGTTGTGGTCGGCCTGGTTCATCGCGGCACGCACGAGGTTGACGCCGATCGAGGCGACGGGCTCGGGTGGGAAGGGGATGGGCTTCTCTCGGACCATGGCGAGCTCGGTGCGCTCGGTCGGCTCACCCGACAGCTTGTCGAGCATCACGTCGGCGGCGAATCGGGCGGCCCCGACGCCGAGGCCGGTGAATCCGGACGCGTACGCGACGCGGCCGCGACGGGCGGTGCCGAAGAACGCGCAGAAGCGGCTCGACGAGTCGATCGCTCCTGCCCAGCGGTGCGTGAAGCGCAGTCCCTCGAGCTGCGGGAACGTCGTGAAGAAATGCGAGGCGAGCTTGCGGTGGCTCTCGGCACGGTCCTCGTACTCGGGGCGCACCTTGCCGCCGAAGTGGTAGACCGCGTCGTATCCGCCGAACAGGATGCGGTTGTCGGCGGTCAGCCGGTAGTAGTGGAACTGGTTGGCGCTGTCGGCGAGGCCCTGCCGATTCGACCATCCGATCGAGGTGAGCTGCTCGTCGGTCAGCGGCTCGGTCATCAGGACGTAGTCGTAGACGGGAACGGTCATCAGGCGGTTGCGCATGAGCAGTGAGGGGAAGACGTTGGTGGCGAGAGCCACGGCATCCGCGCGCACCCGCCCGCCGTCACGTGTCACGAGCGTGATCGCGGTCGACCCGTCACCCTCGACGGAACGCACGAGCGAGTGCTCGTAGATCTCGACCCCGAGCTCGACCGCGACGCGCGCGAGTTCGAGACCGAGCTTGGCCGGGTGCACGAGCGCGCAGGTGTCGCGCTCCCACGCGCCGGCGAGGAACGTGTCGGAATGCACCTCGGCGTGCACGGCCTCGCGGTCGAGGAAGCCCTCCTCGTCACGCAGCCACTCCACCTGGTGCGGCTCGACAGCCACCGCGAGCTGCCCCGTGCGTTCGAAGTCCACGTCCATGCCGTACCGCTTCACGGTCTCCTCGATGCCGTCGAGGTTCTCGAGCCCGAGCTCTTCCAGCCGGTCGATCTCGTCGGGCCAGCGGGTGAGCCCGTTCTCGTGCCCGTGAGTGAGACTGGCCTCGCAGAATCCTCCGTTGCGACCGGATGCCGCCCACGCGATGCGCGACGCCTCGAGCAGCACGACGCGACGCCGGGGATCGCGCTCCTTGGCCCGAACGGCCGTCCAGAGTCCCGCGTAGCCGCCGCCGACGATCGCGAGGTCGGCCGTGATGCTCTGGGTGAGCGACGGGTGCGAGACGCGCTCGACGTCATCGAGCCAGAACACGCGGAGTGCCGTGTCGCGCAGCGACGCGTCGACCACGGCATCCGAGGGGCGACGACGTTCGAAGACCGTGGTTCCCATGATCACTCCTGCTCTCCGGGCCCGCGCCTCAGCGCGTGCCCCAGTTGTAGAGGTCCTTGTAGAGCCCGGCGTAGAGCAGGCTCTCGGTGTGCGTCACGCCGGGGATGGTGCGGATGCGGGTCGCGATGAGGTCGAGCAGATCCGCGTCGCTCTCGCAGACGGCCTCCACGAGGATGTCGAAGGTGCCGAGGGTGGCGACGACGTACGCGAGCTCCGTGATCTTCGTCAGTTCCTCCGCGACGAGGCGCGGGTCGCCGGTCACGCGGATGCCGATCATCGACATGCGGTGGAAGCCGAGCTGCATCGGATCCGTGACGGCCACGATCTGGATGATCCCGGCCTCGGTCATGCGCTGCACCCGCTGGCGTGCGGCAGCCTCGCTCAGGCCCACCTCGCGGCCGATCTCGGCGTACGGCCGCCGACCGTCGTCCTGCAGGAGCTCGATGATGCGCTTCGAGATGTCGTCCAGCGCCGGCTGCTTCCGAGGAGTGTTCATAGGAGGATATTGACAGTGCCAGTGATGGTTTGCAACTGATTCCGTCGTTTGGGCCGGAGCATACCTCTGTAATCGCGGCATGCTGAGTGCCGCCCCGGGCGCAGGTGCATCTGGCCCTCGACCGGTGAGACGCGATGTGTCATGCTGGGCGGGGCATCATTCCGGGGGGACCACCATGGCACGACCGCTCGCAGGCCCGCAGACGTTGCTGCGCACGCTGAACGGACGCGCGATCCTCGAGACGCTCGCTCGCCGAGGGCCCCTCACTCGTACCGAGCTGATGGCAGAGACAGGTCTGTCGCGCACCGCCGTCACGCAGGTGCTCCGGATGCTCGAGAGCGCGGACGCCGTCGCGCCCGCCGGCGTCGATCGCGAGACGCGCGGGCCCGCGGCGGGGCTGGTCGCACTGCACCCTCAGCTGGGTTTCGCCGCCGCGGTCCATGTCGACGGCCAGGGGGCGCACGTCGTGCTGGTCGATCCGACGGGAGTCGTCAGGGCCGAGCAGTACGCCGCGTTCGCTCCTCTCGTCGAGCGGGTCGAGCTCATCGCCGGACTCATCGAGGCCTGCCTGCGATCCGTGCGCGGACCCCTGCACCTCGTGCTCGCGGGCGTTCCGGGAATCGTGTCTGCCGATGGCGCTGTCCGCGATGACGAGGGGCCCGACGGAGGCGCGTTCCGCTGCGCGCTCGAGAAGCGGCTCAGCTGCCCCGTGCGCATCGAGAACGACGTCAACCTCGCGGCCCTCGCCGAGCTCACGGCCGGCTCGGGTGCGTCGCTCGCCAGCTTCGCGCTGCTGCTGCTCGACGAGGGGCTCGGCGCCGGGATCGTGATCGACGGCTCGGTGCATCGCGGGTTCTCCGGTGTGGCCGGCGAGGTCATGTACCTGCCGCAGACGCCGGTGCCGATCGGCGCCCCGGTGCTCAGCGACGACGTGGTCGGCGACCTCGCGCTCGCGCACGGACGCGACCCGCGGGCACCCATCGTGCAGCACCTCGACGCGGCCGCCGAGGGTGACGAAGCCGCGCAGGCCATGGTCGCCGAGATGGCGCGACGGCTCACTCTGGTGGCGGGCACCATCGCCCTCGTGCTCGACCCCGAGGCGTTCATCCTGGCCGGCATCGCTGCGCATCCGGTGCTCGTCGACGGTGTCTCACGGGTGGCCGACGAACTCGCCCCGCGGCTGCCGCTGCGCTTCCTCGTCTCGTCCTTCGGCCCGGAAGCTCCGCTCGTGGGGGCGATCGGCGAAGCGGCCGGGGCTCTTCGAGCGACCGTGTTCGCACAGCTCGTCCCCTCGGTCGAGCGATCCGCTGCGCGCGGTGTCTAGCGGCCGCGCCGTCAGGACGGAACAGCACATGATCTCGGATCTCGCCGAACGGCTCGGGCTCGCACCGGGCACCAGAGCGGTCATCATCAACGCAGACGACTTCGGCATGTGTCATGCCGCCAACACCGCCGTCTCCGGTCTGCTCGAGGCCGGGCGCATCGACTCGACGACGCTCATGGTGCCGTGCGCGTGGGCGCCCGAGGCCCTGGCGTTCGCGGCTGCTCGCACCGACCTCGACGTCGGCGTGCACCTCGTGCTCACGAGCGAGTGGACCGACTACCGCTGGCGTCCGCTGACGGGCATCGCGACCACGCTCGTCGACGGTGCGGGCCACTTCCCGGCAGACGCCCTGTCGATCGAGCAACAGGCCTCGGAAGGCGACGTGGCCCGCGAGATCTCGGCGCAACTGCAGGCCGCCCTCGATGCGGGCGTCGACGTCACGCACCTGGACAACCACATGGGCTCGGTGTACGGCCTGCTCACGGGGCGTGACTTCCTCGGCCCGGTGCTCGAACTCGCTGCGCGCCACGGCCTGCCGTTCCGCCTGCCGCGGGTGCTCGACGGCGCGGATGCCGCGTTGGCCGCGCGACTCGAGAAGGCCGGAGCTGCGGCCGATGCGCTCGGCGTCGAGATCATCGACCGGCTGTGGACGCATCCGTTCGAGGAGGTCCCCGGCGAGAGCTACGAGCAGGTGCGCGACGGATTCTGCGCCCTGCTGCGGGCGGTCCCCGCGGGCGTCACCGAGATCTATCTGCATCCGATGGTCGACGACGACGAGTTGCGGTCGGTCGTGGACTTCGGTGCCGCGAAACGCGGACACGAACTGCGACTTCTCGCCGACCCGCTCGTGCACGACGTCTTCGCCGACGAGGGGCTGGTGCGTCTCGGCTGGCGGGCGCTGCGCGACCTGCAGAGAGGGCGTGCCGCGTGACCTCGCTCAGCACGCGCCTGCGTGAGCGTCGACTGGATGCCGCTCCCACCCGTGCGCAGACGATCGCGTTCGGCGCCTCCGGCTTCCCGACCCAGCTCATGGCGCAGACCTTCTCGGCCTTCGTCGTGTACTTCTACGTCACGCAGCTGGGGGTCGCTCCCGCATGGGTCGCCGGCGCGCTCGTCGCCCACGGCGTGCTGAGCGCTGTGCTGAACCCGATCGTGGGTGCGCTCTCCGACCGCATCCGCACCGCGTGGGGACGACGGATCCCCTGGATCGGGCTGGGCATCGTGCCGCTCGTGGTCGCATTCGCGCTCGTCTGGATGCCGCCGGAGCTGCCCACCGGCGGACTCATCGTGTGGTTCCTCGTGGTGGTCGCGGTGTACGACATCGCCTTCGTCGTGGTGGTGCTCAACGTGTCGGCGCTCTTTCCCGAGATCTTCCGGACCACGGAGGAACGGGCGCGCGGCAACGTGCCCCGTCAGGTGTTCGCGATCCTGGGGATGGTCCTCGGAACGGCCGGGGCCCCCGCGCTCTACGGCTGGATCGGCTGGCCGGGCATGGCGATCGTGCTCTCCGCCGTCTGCCTGGTGCTGCTCGCGTGGTCGTTCTTCGGCGGGATGCTCGAGCGACGGGTGCCCGAGACCACATCGGAGGCCATGCGGTGGGGTGCGCAGCTGGCGTACACGTTCCGCAACCGCGCCTTCGTGCCCTACGTGCTCGGTTCGCTCTTCATGCAGACGGCGATCGCCGTGATCCTGGCGGGGCTCCCGTTCTACGTGCGCTATTCGCTGCGCGCCGCCGAGGGCGAGAGCAGTGTGCTGCTGGGCGCGATCTTCGTCACCGCCATCCCGTCGATCGTGCTCTGGAGCTCGGTCGTGCGCCGCACGACCCCTCGCACGGCGCTTCTGTGGAGCGTGGCGGTGTTCGGGCTCGCGGTGGTGGGCTACCTGCTGCCGGCCGGAGTGCTCGCCGCCGCGCTCGTGGGTGTGGGTGTCGGAGTGGGAGTGGGTGGGCTGCTGCAGCTGCTCGAGGTGGTGCTCGCGCAGATCATCGACGACGACGCGGTGCGCACCGGGCATCGGCGCGAGGGCGCGTACTTCGGGGTGAACGGTTTCGTGGTGCGGGGCTCGGTCGTGCTGCAGGCGATCGTGGCGGCGATCGTGCTCACCGCATCCGGCTTCGACTCCTCGCTGGGTGATGCGCAGCCCGAGTCGATGGATGCGGGGATCCGCGCGATGGTGGCTGTGGTTCCGCTGGTGTTCAGCGCACTGGCATGGCTCTGCTTCTTCGCCTATCCGATCCGATCCCGGGACGTGTGACCCGGACCGACCAGGGCGACACGCCCGGGGGACGGCCCTGATTTGCCGGAACCCCAGAACCCCCGTAACTTATTACTTGTTCGCCCCACAGGGAAGCGGAGAGGCCGAGAGCCTTACCCCCCTCAAGCGGAGAACAACCTCCACTCGATCATCTCCTCGGAGAAGATCGCAGACATACTTCTGTCTGACCTGGAGCTTCCACCTCGGAGAAACGGTCGATTTGACAGCGACTCCGAAACGGATAAGCTAGTGAAGTTGCCTCGGAGGCCTTGAGCCCCGAGCTGCAGATCTGGTTCTGAGCTTCACGGCGTGTCGATTTGACAGCCGGAACAGCGAAGATAAGATAGAGAAGTTGCCCTTCGGGCCTGGTTGTGATGACTGGGTCGTGGGAGCATCCGATCCTTGAGAACTCAACAGCGTGCACTTGTCAAATGCCAAATAACCTCGATTCAGCTTCGGCTTGATGAGATTCCTTTGGATCAAAGACCGACTCCTTCCGGGGGGTTGGCAATGGATGAAGTCAGCAATGAATTTGTCTCTTTGGTCAGCATCAAACTCGCTGCGTCATCGTTTTCCCGGTGTCGTATGCATTTCTTTTTTACGGAGAGT